>NZ_RQFG01000017.1 GCF_004769235.1 Leptospira kanakyensis
TAACGAATTAGCGGAGACGACGTTCCCCGACCCTGAGTCCCAACGGGACGTTAGGGACTGGCATGTAGCTTGCGTATGCGAGCGAATGCCAGAAGGGGAATGTGGCAAAGCCCAAGCGAGGCCGTAAGTGCCGAAGCGCAGCGTTTCCGCGCTGTTATACGCTGGTTGCTACTATAAGATTAAAGTTTATCCCAGTTAGGAAGTTTATCTTTCTTTCCAACTTTTCCCATAACTTTTTTGAATCCATCTTCAATTGATTCTTTAGTTTTTCCTTGAATTCGTTTTTTGAGAAGGTTTGCAGTATCAATATCGCTTATACCTCTTGTAAAAGCATATAAAGCAAATTGATTAAGAGAAACACCCTGCGTAGCAGCAGTTTTTTCAATTCTCTCTTTCAAATCTTCAGGAATACGAATAGTTAAAACATTTTTCTTATTCATAATTTAATCTCCAGAATTTAGCAAAATCAGTAGGTGTGATAACTTTAAAAGAATCAAATTTGAGTTCATTTTTAAGATTAAAATCCTTAATATTTGAAGTAATTAAGTATCTACTGTTACTAGCAAAAGCAAGTTCGACAAAGAGATTATCGTTTTCGTCGCTAAGATTAGGTCTAAGTAGATAGTTAATAGAAAAAGGCGTAGCCACAAAAGCTATGAAGTCCAAAACCAAATTAATGTCCTTCTTTGACAAAGCTAGGTCAGAAAGTGACTTATCTCTTAATAAAACATCTGAATATTCGGTAAAAACAGGTGTGGATAAAGCCAACTCAATTCTTCTGTTTTCAACTAAGTTAAGTATAAAATGTGAAGCCCCTCTATTATCTCTAAGAGCTTGGTAAATCACATTTGTATCTATAGTAACCCGCACATTTAAATGATATCAAATATGCTATCATAAATACAGCAAAAATTTTTCAGAAATTTACCTTTCTTCGCAAAAACGACATTTTTTTCTTGAGAAATCGAGTTTTAGCAACTTGCGTATAACGAACTAG